>NZ_JBPZGZ010000010.1:0-1674 GCF_051857475.1 Roseateles sp. NT4
GGCAGTCAAAGTTATAGGGTCAAGCCTCACGGGCAATTAGTACTGGTTAGCTTAACGCATTACTGCGCTTCCACACCCAGCCTATCAACGTCCTGGTCTCGAACGACCCTTCAGGGGGCTCAAGGCCCCGGCAAGACTCATCTTGAGACGAGTTTCCCGCTTAGATGCTTTCAGCGGTTATCTCTTCCGCACTTAGCTACTCGGCAATGCCACTGGCGTGACAACCGATACACCAGAGGTGCGTCCACTCCGGTCCTCTCGTACTAGGAGCAGGCTCTCTCAATCTTGCAGCGCCCACGGAAGATAGGGACCAAACTGTCTCACGACGTTTTAAACCCAGCTCACGTACCTCTTTAAATGGCGAACAGCCATACCCTTGGGACCGGCTACAGCCCCAGGATGAGATGAGCCGACATCGAGGTGCCAAACACCGCCGTCGATATGAACTCTTGGGCGGTATCAGCCTGTTATCCCCAGAGTACCTTTTATCCGTTGAGCGATGGCCCTTCCATACAGAACCACCGGATCACTTTGTCCTACTTTCGTACCTGCTCGACTTGTCAGTCTCGCAGTCAAGCACGCTTATGCCAATGCACTATCGTCACGATTTCCGACCGTAACTAGCGTACCTTCGAACTCCTCCGTTACACTTTGGGAGGAGACCGCCCCAGTCAAACTGCCCACCATACACTGTCCCCGACCCGGATAACGGGCCAAGGTTAGAACCTCAAACACACCAGGGTGGTATTTCAACGTTGGCTCCATAAGATCTAGCGACCTTACTTCAAAGCCTCCCACCTATCCTACACAGATCTGTTCAAAGTCCAATGTAAAGCTACAGTAAAGGTTCATGGGGTCTTTCCGTCTTTCCGCGGGGAGATTGCATCATCACAAACATTTCAACTTCGCTGAGTCTCTGGAGGAGACAGTGTGGCCATCATTACTCCATTCGTGCAGGTCGGAACTTACCCGACAAGGAATTTCGCTACCTTAGGACCGTTATAGTTACGGCCGCCGTTTACTGGGACTTCAGTCAAGAGCTTGCACCCCATCATTTAATCTTCCAGCACCGGGCAGGAGTCACACCCTATACGTCGACTTTCGTCTTTGCAGAGTGCTGTGTTTTTAATAAACAGTTGCAGCCACCGATTCTCTGCGGCCTCATTGGGCTAACCAAGTAAATGGATCACCTACTAAAGGCACACCTTCTTCCGAAGTTACGGTGTCAATTTGCCGAGTTCCTTCTCCAGAGTTCTCTCAAGCGCCTTAGAATACTCATCTCGCGCACCAGTGTCGGTTTGCGGTACGGTCGTCAATAGCTGAAGCTTAGTGGCTTTTCTTGGAAGCAGGGTATCACTCACTTCGTCTGCAAGCAGACTCGTTATCACGCCTCATCTAAGCTCTCCGGATTTGCCTAAAGAGCACGACTACACGCTTGAACCAACATATCCAACAGTTGGCTGAGCTAACCTTCTCCGTCCCCACATCGCACTATTGATCGGTACAGGAATATTGACCTGTTTCCCATCAGCTACGCATCTCTGCCTCGCCTTAGGGGCCGACTCACCCTACGCCGATGAACGTTGCGTAGGAAACCTTGCGCTTTCGGCGAGGGGGCTTTTCACCCCCTTTAACGCTACTCATGTCAGCATTCGCACTTCTGATACCTCCAGC
>NZ_JBPZGZ010000010.1:1774-3228 GCF_051857475.1 Roseateles sp. NT4
GGCTTCACAACCCACCTTCACAGGCTTACAGAACGCTCTCCTACCACGTGCAATAAATTGCACATCCGCAGCTTCGGTAACTGGCTTAGCCCCGTTACATCTTCCGCGCAGGACGACTCGATCAGTGAGCTATTACGCTTTCTTTAAATGATGGCTGCTTCTAAGCCAACATCCTGACTGTTTTAGCCTTCCCACTTCGTTTCCCACTTAGCCAATTTTAGGGACCTTAGCTGGCGGTCTGGGTTGTTTCCCTCTTGAGTCCGGACGTTAGCACCCGGTGCTCTGTCTCCCAAGCTGTACTCTGCGGTATTCGGAGTTTGCATAGGTTTGGTAAGTCGCCATGACCCCCTAGCCTAAACAGTGCTCTACCCCCGCAGGTAATACTTGAGGCACTACCTAAATAGTTTTCGGAGAGAACCAGCTATTTCCAAGTTTGTTTAGCCTTTCACCCCTATCCACAGCTCATCCGCTAGTTTTGCAACACTAGTCGGTTCGGACCTCCAGCACCTGTTACGGTACCTTCATCCTGGCCATGGATAGATCACTTGGTTTCGGGTCTACACCCAGCGACTATTCGCCCTATTCGGACTCGATTTCTCTACGGCTTCCCTATTCGGTTAACCTCGCCACTGAATGTAAGTCGCTGACCCATTATACAAAAGGTACGCAGTCACCCTTGCGGGCTCCTACTTTTTGTATGCATGCGGTTTCAGGATCTATTTCACTCCCCTCCCGGGGTTCTTTTCGCCTTTCCCTCACGGTACTTGTTCACTATCGGTCGATTACGAGTATTTAGCCTTGGAGGATGGTCCCCCCATATTCAGACAGGATTTCACGTGTCCCGCCCTACTCTATTCGCGCCTAGTTCCACAATCTGCATTTCTCATACGGGGCTATCACCCGCTGTGGCCGGACTTTCCATTCCGTTCTGATATACAAACTGCTAAAACGCGAGGGCTACTCCGATTTCGCTCGCCACTACTTTCGGAATCTCGGTTGATGTCTTTTCCTCGAGCTACTGAGATGTTTCAGTTCACCCGGTTCGCCACAATGACCTATGTATTCAGTCAGAGTTACTCCTTGCGGAGTGGGTTTCCCCATTCGGAAATCTCCGGATCAAAGCTAATTTGCCAGCTCCCCGAAGCTTATCGCAGGCTATCACGTCCTTCGTCGCCTGTAATCGCCAAGGCATCCACCACATGCACTTAGTCACTTGACCCTATAACTTTGACAGCGCTGACTGCACTGTCGTCAAGGACTCAATTCAGATCCGCAGATCCAAACTGTTTTTGAGTATTCACGCGTTACGCCGTTCTTCATACCTAATCAATTTCTTGCTTAGTTGAAGTCTATGTTTGACGCAATCAAAATCATTGTTAGCGGCACGGTGCGTCAGGAGACGCTTTCCGCTAACAACGCTGATTCGACTCTACAAATTGTTAAAGAACAACAGC
>NZ_JBPZGZ010000010.1:3328-5038 GCF_051857475.1 Roseateles sp. NT4
CGGTTAGGCTAACTACTTCTGGCAGAACCCGCTCCCATGGTGTGACGGGCGGTGTGTACAAGACCCGGGAACGTATTCACCGCGGCAAGCTGATCCGCGATTACTAGCGATTCCGACTTCACGCAGTCGAGTTGCAGACTACGATCCGGACTACGACCGGGTTTCTGGGATTAGCTCCCCCTCGCGGGTTGGCAGCCCTCTGTCCCGGCCATTGTATGACGTGTGTAGCCCTACCCATAAGGGCCATGATGACCTGACGTCATCCCCACCTTCCTCCGGTTTGTCACCGGCAGTCTCATTAGAGTGCCCTTTCGTAGCAACTAATGACAAGGGTTGCGCTCGTTGCGGGACTTAACCCAACATCTCACGACACGAGCTGACGACGGCCATGCAGCACCTGTGTTCTGGCTCTCTTTCGAGCACTCCCAAATCTCTTCAGGATTCCAGACATGTCAAGGGTAGGTAAGGTTTTTCGCGTTGCATCGAATTAAACCACATCATCCACCGCTTGTGCGGGTCCCCGTCAATTCCTTTGAGTTTCAACCTTGCGGCCGTACTCCCCAGGCGGTCAACTTCACGCGTTAGCTACGTTACTGAGAAGAAACCCTCCCAACAACCAGTTGACATCGTTTAGGGCGTGGACTACCAGGGTATCTAATCCTGTTTGCTCCCCACGCTTTCGTGCATGAGCGTCAGTACAGGTCCAGGGGATTGCCTTCGCCATCGGTGTTCCTCCGCATATCTACGCATTTCACTGCTACACGCGGAATTCCATCCCCCTCTACCGTACTCTAGCTATGCAGTCACAAAGGCAGTTCCCAGGTTGAGCCCGGGGATTTCACCTCTGTCTTGCATAACCGCCTGCGCACGCTTTACGCCCAGTAATTCCGATTAACGCTTGCACCCTACGTATTACCGCGGCTGCTGGCACGTAGTTAGCCGGTGCTTATTCTTCAGGTACCGTCATGAGTCCCGGGTATTATCCAGAACCTTTTCTTCCCTGACAAAAGCGGTTTACAACCCGAAGGCCTTCTTCCCGCACGCGGCATGGCTGGATCAGGCTTGCGCCCATTGTCCAAAATTCCCCACTGCTGCCTCCCGTAGGAGTCTGGGCCGTGTCTCAGTCCCAGTGTGGCTGGTCGTCCTCTCAGACCAGCTACAGATCGTTGGCTTGGTGGGCTTTTACCCCACCAACTACCTAATCTGATATCGGCCGCTCCAATCGCGCGAGGTCTTGCGATCCCCCGCTTTCACCCTCAGGTCGTATGCGGTATTAGCTGTTCTTTCGAACAGTTATCCCCCACGACTGGGCACGTTCCGATATATTACTCACCCGTTCGCCACTCGTCAGCTTAACCTGTTACCGTTCGACTTGCATGTGTAAGGCATGCCGCCAGCGTTCAATCTGAGCCAGGATCAAACTCTACAGTTCGATCTTGAATTTACTCAACGGAATCGACTTAAACCATTTGCATGATTCAAATCTAATTTCCGTGAGCGTTTAAAGTCCGAAGGACCGTTGCAAGTCACCTTGCAACATCACTTCGCCTCAAACGCCCACGCTTATCGGCTGTTAATTATTAAAGAACATCGCATTCAAACTTTCGTTTAACTGCGGCGCTGACGTCGTTTAGTTGTCAGCAGCAAAGAAGCGAGATTCTAATCTGCTTTTTTGCTTGTCGTCAAGTATTTTTGAAAATTTCTTTTCGC
>NZ_JBPZGZ010000011.1:0-1903 GCF_051857475.1 Roseateles sp. NT4
CAACGTTCCCACATCAATGCCTTCTGCGCGGCGGTGTAGTACGTCCGTGTCCGGTACTTCATCTGCAACACTCCTTCTGCCTGAGCAGTGGTCAGTGTGTTGCGTCGACCGGTTGAATCCGCCAGCGGGAGCCGTCGTTCGCATCGACTCAGGCCGAAATACGCTGTCGGCTACGCTGCAAGCCTCGTCGCGGCTCAGCGTTACGTCAGGGGACAAGAGATTGCCGTTATGAACTTCATTCAGAACACGTCGCTTCTCCTCGTGTGTGCATTGGCATTTAGCAATGCCCACGGGACCGAAAGCAATGACTCATGCAAAGCAAACAATGATGCGCTCGACGCACTTCATCGTTCAGCGTCCGCCAGCCACGATGCTGTTGTTGAAGTCGAGAAACTGTTTGAGCTGAATCAGCCCCAACGTGTCAAGGTCGCGAAGGTAGTTCCCTGGAGCGTGGCAGAGGCGCTAATTCGTAGCGGATTGGTCAGAAGTATTGAGCAGCCTACGCCAGGTCGTCAGTTCATCTTCTTTGGAATATCTGGAAAGAAGTACTCCTCAACCCATCCTCAAAACACGCATCCTTATGACATCGCTCGTCAAGTCGATCCCTGCGATTCATTCATCTCAGTGCAGACCGTGGATTGATGCCACGCTCAATGTTGCATAACGTCTCTGTCAGGTGGCTAACTGCGGATGGCTCCTGAGTCGAACTTTGAGTAGCCGCTTTGGACGGCGAGATTGGATGGCGAAGAGCCGGTCAGGGTCGGCAGCACCTGCCGCTCAACTTCGCCGCGAATGGCAGCTCACAGCCTGAAGCTGAACTAGCGACGGAACACGATGGCGAGGGCAGCTGCAGGCTGAAAGCCGCCGTCATGCTTTGGGACGCATGAGAATGCAGCATGCCATCCCGCCAGAAGACTCGCCTGACGCCTGACGAACAATGGTCGCAAACCGTGCGCTACAGCCAGTCGCTGCATGACAGCGACTCCATTGCGCAATGGCTGAACTGGAAGGAGAAGTGGGTGGCGACCCGCATCTCAGAGATTGAATTACGTGAGCATTGGTCCGCAGAGTGCCATAAATATGAAATCGTCCCGAGGGCCGGACGATCAGATCCTGTTATTGCGGTTATCACCAGACCGCACCGCTGGCTGCATGTCGGCGATGTATTTTTCGTCACCCAAGTCAATGGCATGAACGAGCGCTTTGCCGTGAACGGCGTCAGCTCCAAGGGAGTGCGGCTGAAAGACTGCTTCTTTCGACTGGACCATGGAACCGGCCAAGGTGTGATGCGGATTTGCTTTTTGCCGAAGTCATTGACCGGCTTGCGCTGGGATGGAGACGCGGTGACAAGGTTCGTTCACGAGAGCCGCGCCGAGGTACTCGGCGAGTAGGGGCGCATGAGCTCGTGTCACACTTGAGATAGGTTTTGCCGGGCCGGCTGATCCCACCACTCGCTGTGGGATGAGCCGGCCTAGGTCGACTTGTCGACACCTCACGCGTGAGGGAGTAGCTGCCGATGCCGGGTAGACGCGTGTATCCCGGCTCCTCTATTGACGCCCGGGGCGATGCCCGCTTCCGCTGCGAAGCCGACCTAGACCCGGTTGGGTCCATCGGACGGCAGGTTTAGGCTGATTCTGTTGAAAAACTCGTTTGATCCACGGCGTCGAGACCATGCCGAAGATGCCCGAGACGCTTGGGCATGGTGATGTTGAGCCCGAGGCGGCCCCGCCCGGCCCTTCAGGCTGATACAAAATCCTGACTTCCCAGTCGCTTGACCATCCGCCGCAGGTTCTGAACCGTCGCTGCCAGCAAGAACTCGTCGCGCGCCCCTGTCAGCCCTCGCAGCCGTAGTCGGTCGAGCTTGAGGATCCGCTTGAGGTGGGCGAACAGCATCTCGACCTTC
>NZ_JBPZGZ010000012.1:0-1229 GCF_051857475.1 Roseateles sp. NT4
GGCGGATTCAACCGGTCATCGCAACACATTCGCTGAATCGCTCAGCGGGCGTCTGGAAGCCGAGCGTCTTGCGCGGCCTCTCGTTCAATTGTCTGGCGATCGAGTTGAGCTGCAGCTGTGAGTAGCTCGAGATGTCGATGCCCTTGGGCAGGTACTGCCTAAGCAGCCCGTTAGTGTTCTCGTTGCTGCCCCGTTGCCAAGGGCTTTGAGGGTCGCAGAAGTAGACCTGGATGTCGGTGGCCATGGTGAATCGCTTGTGCGCATGCATCTCCGTGCCCCGGTCCCAGGTGAGGGATTTGTAGAGCTCCTGCGGCAGCTTGCGGGCATGCTTGATGAGCGCGTTGACGACCGTCTGTGAGTCCTTGCCGTCCAACTTCACCAGCATCACGTATCTCGTCTGGCGCTCGACCAGCGTCGCAATCTGGCTGTTGCCGCTGCCGAAGACCAGGTCTCCTTCCCAATGACCTGGCACCGCCCGGTCCTCGACTGACGCGGGCCGCTCGCTGATCGACACCGCGTCGACGATCTGGCCGTGGATCGCAGTCTTCTGCGTGTAGGAACGCGAGCGACGCATGCCGCGCGTGCGCCGCAGATGCTCCAGCAGTTCCTTCTTCAAGGCGCCACGCGCTTGAATGAACAGGCTGCGGTAGATCGTCTCGTGTGACACGTGAAGGCTCTGGTCGTTCGGATAAGTATGCTTGAGCCAACCGGCGATTTGCTCTGGTGACCACAGCATCCGAAGCATGTCCGCCACGACGCCGGCCAGCGCCCGATTCTTGGCCAATTTGCATAGCTTGGGTCGAAGCGCGCGTTCCCATGCAGCCTGGTCTGCCAGCGTTGCCCGATAGCCGTGCTGGCCGCCGTTGCGTCCGATCTCTCGGCTGATCGTCGACGGCGCTCTTCTGAGGCGGGCAGCGATTGAACGCATCGATTGGCCGACCGTCAGCGCACGCGAGATTTCTTCCCGCTCTGCCAGAGTCAGCGCCGATGCGCAGCGTCGACGCTCGGGCGGTCGAATGCCACCCGTCTTCGACAGGATGCCTTGGATCGACGTGTGCGGCCGGGCAAACAGCTTGCCGATCTCATGAAGCGTCCAGCCGTCTTTCCAACGTTCCCACATCAATGCCTTCTGCGCGGCGGTGTAGTACGTCCGTGTCCGGTACTTCATCTGCAACACTCCTTCTGCCTGAGCAGTGGTCAGTGTGTTGCGTCGACCGGTTGAATCCGCC